>NZ_CAWPIM010000010.1:0-46897 GCF_963888245.1 Vibrio sp. B4-6 | reverse complement strand
TATGAGGTCAAAGGGCCAATTAATTCACCGGTTGTTAAAGAGCTTTCGCGTAGTCGAGGCGAGTTTAAATTGCCAGAAAAGTTGAGAAAATTGACTGAAAAATAGGGAAGTAGGCATGGATCGCGTTGGACTTATTCAAATGACGTCAAGCTCTGAACCTGCGCAGAATTTGGCCTATATCGAACAGCAAGTGTCACTACTTGTGGCGCAAGGTGCGAAGTGGATTGTCACGCCGGAAAATGCACTGGTGTTTGGCACGCGACAACAGTACCACCAACATGCCGAGCCATTGGGGCAAGGGCCCTTGCAGAGCCAATTGGCTGCTATGGCTCGCTTTCATCGGGTGTGGCTGTTGGTGGGCAGCATGCCTATCCGTCGTGAGGTTGGGGTAACGACTACCTCCTTGCTGTTTGATGCCAATGGCGATCTTGTCGCGCACTACGACAAATTACACATGTTTGATGTAGATGTTGCTGACGGCCACCAGCGCTATCGAGAATCGGAAACTTTTACCTGCGGCACAAAGCTGAGTGTTGCGTCGACGCCATTTGGTCAAATTGGCCTTTCCATCTGCTATGATGTGCGCTTTCCGCACCTCTATTCCCAATTAAGAATGCAGGGTGCCCAGATATTAGTGGTTCCTGCGGCCTTTACGGCGGTGACCGGAAAGGCACATTGGGAAGTCTTGTTAAGAGCCCGGGCGATAGAGAATCAGTGTTGGGTTGTTGCGGTTGGGCAAACTGGGCTTCATCCATGTGGGCGCGAGACATGGGGTCATTCGATGGTCATCAGCCCGTGGGGTGAGGTTATTGCAAGCTTAAACCAGCAAGTGGGGAATTTAGTCGCCGATATTGACTTGGCTTACGTTGAGCAAGTTCGACAAAAAATGCCCATTGCTGCACACACCCGATTCACCAATCAGTTTATAGATAATAAGAGCAAACTATGAGTATTAACCGCATTGAAGATGCACTATTAAAACCTGCAGGATTAACCGAGCAAGATATTGCGGATACACTAGCGACAATTGCCACTCGTCAAATTGATTATGCCGATATCTATTTTCAGTCGAGCTGGCATGAATCTTTAGTGCTCGAAGACAGCATTATTAAAGACGGCTCATTTAATATCGATTGCGGTGTTGGTGTGCGTGCCATCACAGGTGAAAAAACGGGTTTTGCTTATTCAGATCAAATCCAACTAGAAGGTTTGAAACAGAGTGCAATAGCCGCACGAGGCATTGCGCAGCAAGGCAAAAGTGGTTGTGTTCAAGCCTTTAAACGTAGCGATAATCAAGCCTATTATGCGGCGGATAACCCACTAGCCAGTTGGGAAAAAAAGCAAAAAACAGAATTACTGCAAGAGCTGGATGCTTACATTCGTACCAAAGAGCCGTTGATCCAAGAAGTCTCGGTGAGCTTAAGTGGTGTGCATGAACAGATGTTAGTTGCTGCAACCGATGGGACTTACGCAGGCGATATCCGCCCGTTGGTCCGTTTGTCGATCAGCGTGTTAGCACAAAAAGGTGATCGCCGCGAGCGAGGCAGCTCTGGTGGTGGTGGTCGTTTTGGTTATGACTTTTTCCTCACCGAACAAGATGGCCGTAAAGTTGCGTTTCAGTTTGCCGATGAAGCTATCCGACAAGCCTTAGTCAACCTTGAAGCTGTCGCAGCTCCCGCTGGCGCGATGCCTGTTGTGCTCGGTTCTGGTTGGCCGGGCGTCTTGCTTCACGAAGCGGTAGGGCATGGCTTAGAAGGTGATTTTAACCGCAAAGGATCTTCTGTTTTCTCCGGTAAAATTGGCCAGAAAGTAACCTCAACGCTTTGTACGATTGTTGACGATGGCACACTGAAAGATCTGCGTGGCTCGCTCAATGTCGACGATGAAGGTGTCAATGGTCAATACAACACCTTAATTGAAAATGGCGTGTTGAAAGGCTACATACAAGACAAACTCAACGCACGTTTGATGGGGGTGAATCCTACGGGTAATGGGCGTCGTGAATCGTACGCACATTTACCGATGCCGCGCATGACCAACACTTACATGTTGCCGGGTGAACATACGCCAGAAGAGATCATTTCAACAGTGAAGAAAGGCGTTTATGCGCCCAACTTTGGCGGTGGCCAAGTGGATATCACCTCGGGTAAATTTGTGTTCTCTGCCTCTGAAGCCTATATGATTGAAAACGGAAAAATTACTTATCCAATCAAAGGTGCAACCTTGATCGGTTCTGGCATTGAGGCAATGCAACAAGTCTCGATGGTGGGTAACGATTTGAGCCTTGATCGCGGCGTTGGAGTGTGCGGTAAAGCAGGACAAAGTGTGCCTGTTGGAGTAGGGCAACCTACGCTTAAGCTAGATTCACTCACTGTTGGTGGCACCGAATAACGTTGTTACTCGCTCAGAGCTGACGTGGTTTGTATCGCGCAGCGTAAGCAAATAAAAAGCGGCGTTTTGATGCGCCGCTTTTTTATCTCTTTTATTCACTGCGTTGAATTGAGAAGGTTAAATATCATCTCGCTCGATCGGGCAGCTCATGCAGCGCGCGCCGCCTCGGCCTCGGCCGAGTTCATTGCCGGGGATGGTTAATACTTTGATGCCCGCCTTATCGTATTTCTCGTTAGTGTAGACATTGCGCTCGTAGCCAATCACAACTCCGGGTTTAACCGTTAGCACGTTGTTGGCGTCATTCCATTGCTCGCGCTCAGCCTCATAGCTATCACCACCAGTGGTGATGATTTTGAGTTTGTCCAAACCTAACGCGCGTTCAATCGCATTAACATAACTTGGCATTGAATCGACGTTCATCCCGCCATCGCCTTTTGGCGTTAAACGCCATGTTTCTAAATCATGACGCATAATTTCGGGGTAAACAGAAAAGGTGTCGACATCCATATGTGTCATCACCGTATCTAAATGCATACAAGAGCGGTGTTTAGGCAGGTTAACGGCAATCACCTCTTTGGCCTGCCCATGTTTAAATAAACTCGCAGCAAAATTTTCTACCCCTTGCACCGTCGTGCGTTCGGAAATACCAATCAACACCGCACCTTTACCGATCACCAGTACGTCGCCCCCTTCAATATTGGCATTATCGTAGTGCAGATCTTCATCACCAAAATACTTGATAAAATTCTCTCCTGCAAATACAGGATGCCAACGATAAATGGCGCGTAAATGGTTGGTTTCACGTTGGCGTGCTGGTTTCATCATCGGATTAAGCGATACGCCGCCATACACCCAGCAAGAGGTATCGCGGGTAAAGAGATGATTAGGCAACGGTTCAATCACAAAATCTAACGGACGATGCATTTTAGGTAGCATCGAAGAGGAGTGGATGGGCAGTTCGGAATAAGCAAGACCACCGAGTAGCAGAGTGGCGAGGTGTTCGTTATCCATGTCAGCTAAATAGCAGCGCAGATCGCGCGCCAAAGTGGGACCATAGCGAAAATCAGAAATTTGCGTATCGAGCAACCACGCTTTGGCATCGGCAACGGCTAAGGTTTCGACTAAGAGATCATGCAACAACAGCACTTCAACATCTTGGTCCTTCAATGTGTTGGCAAAGGCATCATGCTCTTTTCCTGCATCTTCTACGGCAAGCACATCATCAAATAACAGTTCATGACAGTTCGACGGTGTGAGATGAGTTAAGGCACGCTCTGGCCGATTGAGTAATACTCGGCGCAGTTGCCCAACTTCAGATCCAACGTACAGCTTATTCATTTTGTATCCCTACTCTTATTTCTCATGTTCTTTATGACAAGCTTAAGCGAACGATGCAAGTCTACTTGGTGGTGATATTAGCTGTTATTTTGTGAACTTATAGTTGTGTATGCTTTAAAGTATGTGCTTATTAAAAAATAACTCCAAAACCAGCCAAATAAGCCTAATAACGACAAAGTGCTTTGTTATGCGTTTTTGGCTCAGAGGAGGGTGAATTAAGCATGAAGAATAAGTGATTTTCTATGCGGTTATTTACATAAAAAGTGCATAATGTGGGCATGTTTAGCCAAAACGACCTTTTTCGCTATGCATGAATGTTTGATAAACAGGCAGTTTAATGCGGTGAAAGAGCAAATCATCAGGCAGATAATCTACTGAATTAGCAAAATGAAAATAAATTGTTAAATTAAAGTGTTTTTTCTTTGGTCTGTACTTGATTGAGCAGTGATCCTTTAGAAAGATAAAGATCGCGGTACGTTGTTGGTGGCAATTTTAGGCGAACCATGCCATATTTCGTCGAAATTCATTTATACCCTTCCGACGTGAAGTTGCAGCGGTTCTGGTTACGTTTGCTCACCCCAGTCACATAGTTTATCTATGTTCATGGGGATGAACTCACTTGCCGCCTATCTGCAACGCCAAGTTGATGGAGTATAGTCTACATTTAGCCAAATCTGGAGCACCTTATGTCTCAACCTCAGCAAGATGACTACGTATCCGTTGAAGAGTTAATCGAAATTCAAAAAGAAGATACTCGCGACATCATTCAAGCCCTGCTCGAAGATGGCAGTGATCCAGATGCGTTATATGAGATAGAGCACCACCTATTTGCTGAAGATTTTGACACGCTAGAAAAAGCGGTTGTTGAAGCCTTTAAAATGGGCTTTGAAGTGCTTGAAGCAGAAGAAACAGAAGATGAAGACGGCAATAAACTATTGTGCTGTGACGCGACTATGCAATCGGTACTGAAGGCCGAAGCGATCGATGAACAGGCAGAGAAGCTTATTCAACTTGCTGAAAAATATGACATTATTTACGACGGCTGGGGCACTTACTACGAAGGCGAAGATGCTCTATACGACGATGAAGAAGATGAAGACGACCAAGAGTGATTAGGCGTTATTTACCTTAATGTGAGATACCAGCCCTTTGGCTGGTATTTTTTTAGCTATGCAAAGCTAACGGGGCACTTTAGTGACGAATCATTATTTTTGTCAGCACATCTTTATTTATTTTGTATATAATCGCTCAACATTGATCTAGCTCAAGTTTATTATGCGAATTTCTCTTGCTGGCTTTTGGCAGCTTTCACCGTTGACTGATTTATCGATCCCGCAAGATGATCTTTGTTTTCCTGCGCCTCTTAGCCAAGTATTACCTCACGATATGACAGAAGCACACATTGCCGAGCAAGAGTGGCATTTGATGCATGATGTTGAGGTGGATGAAGTGATGCTTGGTTTTGCTGCAATTGATCTTGTGCTTGAGGGGATCGATTTTTATGCGGAAATACGTTTAAACGGTGTGGCACTATTTGATTGTGATGGCAGTCAAGCGGTGTATAAAAAAGACATTCGGCCTTTGCTGCAACTCGGCCGCAATCGATTCGAAATTTTGTTTGTTGAGCAAGAAGAAGAGTGGTTGCTGGAGGATCAAGATTTACCGCAATTATGCCCATTGGGACACCACTCGGTGAAGAAATACGATGAGCGAATGGGTATTTGGCAAGAGCCTTATCTGCAATGCATTCGTCATGTTCGTTTAGAGCATGTTACCACTGAGCAAATCTGGCACTATGGTGGTGGCTGTGAGTTTTTGGTTCACTTACATTATCAAACTTACGCACCAGGATTAGTTTCCGCGGTGGTGAAATTTAATGGTATGAGCTATCAGTTACCTATTGATGTGCGTCATCAGCACGCCAGTGCTTTATTTCAAGTGGAAGCGCCGAAGTACGCAGATCTTACACAGCTTAACCCGAATGATTTGTATACCTTATCGGTGCAACTTGATGGCCAGCAGCAATCCTTCCATATCGCGTTAAGCGAAGATCTCTGTGTTACCCATTTTCCTATCTGATCAACGTACAGTTAATGAGAGCATTTCATTGGTGACCATTCTTGCGGATGCCTCTTTTGCCAGAACTTCTCGTAGAAGTAGTAAGCACACGTATTAATGCTCGGTTCGATCATGGCTAAAACACCACCAATGACAAAACTTCCGGTCATGATATATGCCACGCAAAATGCAACACTGAAGTGCACTACAGCAAAGCTACCTGTTTTAATTTTGGCCGATTGTGAGTAGCGGCGCAGTGGGGTGTAGTGCGCCCATACTTTTTCGTGAAAGTAAAAAGCAACGGTATTGACCATCGGCTCAAGCATGGCAATCAGACTACCAAGAATAATGTCGCCCGTAAGTAGATAAACGACGGTAAACGCAATACTGAAATGGATCGCGGCAAAGCTAAGCGTTTTTTTCATAATGTTCACCTAAACGGTTATCGGGTTGATGTAAACATTATTGATAATTATTCTCAACAAGTAAAGGTAATTGAGCCTATTAGTTTGATAGCCAATTCCTAACTGAGGCGCTTGTCGTTGGCATAAAAAAAAGCGCCTCATGCGCTTTTTTTTATGACGATGCAGGGTTTCTATCCTTGCGGTTTGACAACCAGTACATTGATTGGCGAGTTTTGCACTACTTTACTGGCCACCGATCCCAGCATCACTTTATCGATCTTCGATCGTTTATGGCTTGGCATGATAATCAAATCAGCTCCGAGCTTTTCTGCGTAATCTAAAATGGTGGTGTAGGCTTTACCTTCCGCTACATGCAGTTTGTAGATTATTTCGTCAGCGATATGTTGATCAGCAAACTGTTTTAGCTGTTGCTTGACGTCTTCTTTCATTTTCGCCGCGGCATCTTTCGGGAAGTATGTGGCGACCATCGACATGTGGATACCAGGTAATACATTTAAAAGATGAATTTCAGCATTGGAATGTGTCGCGTGCCAAACAGCAAGTTCAACGGCTTTGTCAGAAAAGCCTTTTTCATTAAGGTCCACTGGAACAAGGATGTGTTTATACATTATGGATTATCTCATCTACGATAGGGTGCTTTAGAGCACCTTGTTTCCGTAAAGTATATGCCTAGCTCGTGCTAGGCATATTGATTAAGCGCGTATTTCTTGTGTTCTCATACGGCGTTTTTGATTCCAAGCTAGCGTCAGCACTAATAATAATGCAGGTAAGAAAACCCACTCTTTCATTGGCCGTTGGCTTTCCAACACAACAGAGCGGATTTCCCAATCAAAATCTATGCCTGCAGCTTCAGCTGGACTGCCAAACTCAATCATATCCACCAGCATACGATTACTGGTTTCTTTCAGGGCTAGCCCCATTGATTGAATACGCTGTTCTGCCGTTGACGCTTGATCATCAAAAGGGAGTAGTACTGTTTTTGATAAGTAATCACCTTCAATGGTTTCACCAGCGACGATAAGCTCTATCGATTGACCCACATCGAGGTTTTCTACAATTTGCGCTATCTCTGTGCCTGGGTGCAGTTCGGTCGCAGGATAAATCATGTCCCACCAAAAACCGGGTCGGAAGAACGAGAACGTCAGCACCAACAACAAGACGGTTTCCCACCACTTATTGCGAGTTAGCCACCAACCTTGAGTCGCAGCAGAAAACAGCAGCATTGCGGTAATTGCCGAGAAAATGGTTAACGCTAAGTGCCACCATGTATCAATTCCCATTAGCAGTAGTTGAGTGTTGAATACGAACATAAAGGGCAAAATGGCGGTACGAATATCGTAAGCAAACCCTTGAATACCTGTACGAATAGGGTCTGATTTAGCGATAGCGGCTGCGGCAAATGCCGCCAAGCCAACTGGTGGGGTGTCATCTGCCAAAATGCCGAAATAGAACACAAATAAGTGTACGGCAATCAATGGGATGATAAGACCATGAGCGGCTCCCAGTGTCACAATGACGGGAGCCATTAAGGTTGATACGACGATGTAGTTGGCGGTAGTCGGTAAGCCCATACCAAGAATGAGGCTGATCACAGCGGTAAAAATCAGCATCAGTATGACGCTGCCACCGGAGATAAACTCAACAAAATCGGTCATCACTAAGCCAATGCCAGTCAAGGTGACGACACCAACGACGGTTCCTGCGGCTGCGGTTGCCACACCAATGCCAATCATATTCCGCGCGCCCGAAACCAAGCTTTCGGCAAGATCAACAAACCCAGCCTTCACTTGCGTGTTCAAATCGTTGCTCTTATTGAGTAACGACATGATTGGCCGCTGAGTGATCAAAATGAAGACCATAAATATCGTGGCCCAAAAGGCGGATAATCCAGGCGAGAAGCGCTCGACCGTCAAACACCATACTAGCACCACAATAGGTAGCAGGTAATGAAGCCCTGATTTTACCGTCGGCCCAGGGTCGGGTACTTCTTGGATATCCATATCCATTGCACTTTCTGAGGCGTAGCGAGACGAAATTTTAATCAGAGCGACATAAGTCAGTAAAAGCGCGACCGTAACAATTGGAGTAGCGGCGTCACCAAACACCTCTTTGGTCCAACCAATGCCGTAGTAAACAACAGCGCTGAGAACGCAAAGCCCTAAAATAGTACCCGTAAATGAAAGTAAGCTTTGCACCCATGTCGGTGTATGACGGCGAGGTAGGCCTTTCATTCCTGCTTTGCAGGCTTCCAAATGGACAATATAAATTAAGGCAATATAAGAGATAAGCGCTGGCAGTAGCGCCGCACGGATCACTTCAACATAGGAAATACCGACATATTCCACCATTAAAAATGCGGCAGCACCCATGATAGGCGGGGTTAATTGGCCATTGGTGGAAGCGGCTACTTCAACAGCGCCCGCCTTTGTTCCGGGAAAGCCGACACGTTTCATCAAGGGAATGGTAAAAGTACCGGTGGTAACTACGTTTGCAATCGATGAGCCAGACACTAGCCCCGATAAGCCTGAGGCTACAACCGCTGCTTTCGCGGGACCGCCTCGCATGTGGCCCAGCAGTGAAAAGGCTACTTTGATAAAATAGGAACCTGCGCCAGCTCGTTCAAGCATTGCGCCAAATAGAACAAACAAGAACACAAAAGAGGTGGAAACCCCAAGAGCCACCCCAAAAACCCCTTCAGTGGTCAGCCATAAATGAGACATCGCTTTGTTTAGGCTCGCTCCTTTATGAGCGATCACATCCGGCATGTAGGGGCCACCAAAGGTGTAGAGCAAAAAGAGTGCTGCGACCAACATTAGCGGTGGTCCTAACGCTCGACGTGTTGCTTCAAGTAATAGCACCATTCCTGTGACGGAGACCGCTATATCAATCAAGGTTGGCGCACCAGAGCGACCAGCCAACTCATTGTAAAATAAATAGATGTAAGCAGCAGAGAAACTGCCCGCCAATGCCAAAATCCAATCAATCAATGGAATGCGATCGCGTGGTGAGTTCTTTAACGCAGGGTAGGCAGTAAAGGCGAGAAAGACAGCGAATGTGAGGTGAATGGCTCGTGCTTGCGTATCGTTTAAGATGGCAAAGTTAAAAATAAAGGGCAGCGGTGAAGCATACCAAAGTTGGAATAGTGACCAACATAGTGGGACAAACCACAAAATGCGCCCCGGCAAGCCGTGAGGGTTTCTTGCGCCGGTATCAGATTGCGCTACCATTTCCTGCACATCGGTTGACGGAGTAAGTGTCTTCGTCATGTACGTTATCCTTATTATTGGCTGCCTACGTCTCGGTTGGTCACAGGGTCAATTCACTGCTAATGAGAAGTGGGCTATTGCGGAACAGAACAAAAGGTGGGTTGTTAAATCATTTAAAACCCAAATGTGCCCAGAGAGTCGTTGTAAACGTAAGAGGACAGGCCATCATCGCTGACCATAACGCCAAGGGATAAAGGGCATATCGCTCGTGACTGAAAGGGCAATCAAAGGAGACGTTCAGCCTCCTTTGATTCGGTATCGCTATTGTTGGTTTTCGCGATGCGAAATTATTTTAGCAGACCGATTTCTTTGTAGTATTTTTCTGCGCCAGGGTGAAGAGGAATGGAGATCCCCGCTTTCACCATGTCTTCTTTTTTCAAGTTAGCAAAGGCAGGGTGAAGACGTTTAAAGGTATCAAAATCTTCAAATACCGCTTTGACCAAATTGTATGCGACTTCATCAGACACATCAGTGCTTGATACCAAGGTCGCAGCCACACCAAAACTGGTTACATCTTTATCTGTTCCACGGTACATGCCAGCAGGAATCGTGCTGTAAGCGTAGTAAGGGTTATTGGCAACAATTTTTTCAATTTCAGGGCCAGTAGCAGAGACGAGTTTTGCATCGCATGAGGTCGTTGCTTCTTTGATTGAACCATTTGGATGGCCAACCATATAAATAAAGGCATCTATTTTATTGTCGCACAATGCTTGAGAGCGCTCAGAGCCTTTGAGCTCAGAAGCCAATTTGAAGCTGTCATTGGTCCAACCAAATGCATCCATCACCACTGCCATGGTGGCCCTGTCACCAGAACCTGGGTTACCAATGTTGACACGTTTACCTTTCAAGTCAGCCACGTTTTCAATGCCAGAATCCGCGCGGGCAATGATATTAAAAGGTTCGGTATGAAGGGAAAAAACTGCGCGCAGTTTTTTATTCGGGCCTTGCTCGGCAAATTCACTGGTACCGTTATAACCATGGTACTGCCAGTCAGATTGAACAATACCGAAATCGAGTTCACCTGCACGAATCGTGTTCACGTTGTAGATCGATCCGCCCGTTGATTCTACTGAGCAGCGAATGTTGTGATCTTTACGCCCTTTATTAACCAGCTTACAAATAGCACCACCTGTCGGGTAGTAAACACCAGTGACGGATCCTGTACCAATCGTAATGAACTCTTGTGCGCTTAACGTACCTGTACCCATGACCGCTGCTGCAATAATTCCAACTTTAATCAATTTATTCAATGCCATGAATTTTCCTTCCTTATTCATTATTAACCCCATAGATAATTGTTGTTACACCCTTCCCACCTGAAGTTGCTGTGGTGTTGGCTACGTTCGTTCACCCCAATCACAGAATTATCCATGCTTATGACGACTGACTCACTTGCCGCCTACCCGCAACTTCAAGTTGTTTGGGTATCGGGGGAGTTTCCTCATCTAGAAACGGCATCTTTTTCAATCCGTATGTTGAAAAAGTGGCTAAATAATACCAAAAAATCGACACATAATTACAGGAATGTTAAAAAATGTAGCGAAATTGGCTATCAATAAGCGTCATTGTCAGAGCCAAAATATGGCAATAGCTTGCCTATCAAGGAGTTATTCCTCTTTCTGCTGTGACAACTTATTGCTGAAGATGTGAAGAGAATCACGCCGACTTGACTCAGTGTGATTCTACTAGAGAGTGAGATGAAATGCGTTTAGTGACAAATTACCCTGCGTAATCAAACAGATCACAGACTGAATCAAACAGCTGCTTTGTCGTTACGTTCAGTGTCGGTGTGATAAAAATGGTATCGTCACCGGCCACCACACCCAAGATGCCTTCTGATTTGCCCAGAGAATCAAGTAACCGAGCAATAAGCTGCGCCGCCCCTGGTCCGGTATGAATCACTACCAGCGCGGCATTGTGATCTATATCTAGCACTAATTCGCGCAGTGAACTTGATACGGTTGGTACACCGAGTTCAGCAGGAAGGCAGTAGACCATCTCCATTTTTGCGTTGCGAGTGCGTACCGCGCCAAATTTAGTCAGCATGCGAGATACTTTGGATTGGTTGATATTATCAAACCCTTCATTACGCAGGGCATCGACAATGTCACCTTGAGATCCAAAACGTTCTTCTTTTAATAGATTTTTAAAAGCACGAACCAGATTATCTTGCTTATCATTATTGTTGCGCATAGTTATCGTCTTCGATTAGCCATTTATTGCTGCATATTCTCGCATAGCTATGCAGTCATCGCCAAATTATCGTCCAAAAGTGTCTAAAAGGTCACTGTAAACTTTTATGTAAAACTTTGGTCGAATGGCAACTTAACTCTTTGTCGGTAAAGATAAACAAGGTCATAATTGCCATCGGTGCTGTAGCACGATTTTAGCGAATTGCGCGAGGTCGCAAAGCTAGCGTTAATTGATTGTAATCATATTGTGATTGCTATAGTTTTCTAGCTTAAAAATACCCTACACAAAAACATTTATAAGAGATTTATTCTCAAGGAGAACTACGATGAAAGTAGCTGTTATTGGTGCCGCTGGTGGCATCGGTCAAGCCCTAGCACTTCTACTTAAAAACCATCTTCCTGCTGGTTCCGATCTGGCGCTGTATGACATCGCACCGGTGACTCCGGGCGTTGCTGCCGATCTAAGCCACATTCCTACTCCCGTATCGATCAAAGGCTATGCTGGCGAAGATCCAACACCTGCGCTTGAAGGTGCGGATGTAGTCCTTGTTTCTGCTGGTGTCGCTCGTAAGCCGGGTATGGATCGCGCAGATCTGTTTAATGTTAACGCTGGCATTGTGAAAGCATTGGCTGAAAAGATTGCGGTTGTCTGTCCGAAAGCCTGTGTGGGCATTATCACCAACCCTGTCAATACAACAGTACCTATTGCAGCGGAAGTCTTGAAAAAAGCAGGCGTTTACGACAAGCGTAAGCTATTTGGTGTGACAACGTTGGATGTGATCCGCTCAGAAACGTTTGTCGCGGCGCTAAAAGATAAAAACCCTAGTGAGATTATTGTGCCTGTGATTGGCGGCCACTCAGGCGTCACTATCCTTCCTTTGCTTTCGCAAATTGAAGGGGTTGAGTTCACGGCTGAAGAAGTGGAAGCACTAACTAAGCGCATTCAAAACGCAGGCACCGAAGTGGTGGAAGCGAAGGCGGGTGGCGGCAGTGCAACACTGTCAATGGGTCAAGCGGCTTGCCGTTTTGGCTTATCATTAGTCAAAGCACTACAAGGTGAACCAGGTGTTGTGGAATGTGCCTACGTTGACGGTGGTAGTGAGCATGCCTCATTCTTTGCACAACCGATTAAACTCGGTAAGGAGGGTGTCGAAGAAGTGTTGAGCTATGGTGCATTGAGTGCCTATGAACAAGCCGCGTTAGATGGAATGCTGACAACACTGAAAGGTGATATTCAGCTAGGTGTTGATTTCGCCAAATAAAGAATAACCTTATCTTATACAAAAATGCCGCTTGCTCATCCAAGCGGCATTTTTTATGGTTTTTACCAATATTTTTGTATGATGATGCTTTGAACTGTGTAATATGCGGTTTTTTTTACTGAGCAGTGCATTATTTTCGTCGTGAACTTACAAACTTTTTGATCCCTAGCAATGAATTTGACTATTGACTCACTATCTCAGTGACCGCGATCACATAGGGATTGATGTCTGGTAAATATGTTCTCTAAAATAGCGCCTTCCTCTAATGTGTAAACACTCACTGGATAGTTCCCATGGATAATAAGCTTGGTTTGGGCTCACTGACAGCACTGGTCATTGGTTCAATGATTGGCGCTGGTGTTTTTAGCCTGCCACAAAACATGGCCTCAGTCGCCAGCCCTTTGGCGGTAATGATCGGTTGGGGGATCACCGGCGTTGGTATGATCTTTCTCGCGCTCTCTTTTCAACAACTTGCCATTCATAAACCTCATATTAATAGTGGCGTATTTGGTTTTGCTCGAGAAGGATTTGGTGACTTTGCGGGTTTTTGTTCCGCATGGGGTTACTGGTTTAGCGCCATGGTGGCTAATGTCTCTTATCTGGTAATTGTTTTTAGTACCTTAGGTATGCTGTTTGATACACCAGATAACGTGATGTTTGGGGCGGGTAATACGTGGCTTTCCATTGGGAGTGCATCGCTATTACTTTGGTTGGTGCATGCGTTGGTCAAAAAAGGAGTACAAACGGCCGCATTCATTAATCTAATTACCACCTTTGCTAAAATGATCCCTCTAGTGTTGTTCATCATTTGTGCCGCTTTTGCTTTTTCTTGGGACAAATTCACATTGGATTTTACAGGCTTACACTTCGGTGTTGGCCATGATCTGCTGGATCAAATAAAAAGCACCATGTTGATCACGGTATGGGTGTTCATCGGAATAGAGGGAGCGGTTGTTGTGTCAAGCCGCGCTCGCCACCGTGCTGATATCGGTAAAGCGACTATTCTCGGTTTGCTTACGGCGTTGACCATTTATGTATTGGTCACCTTATTGTCGATGGGCGTGATTAAACCGGTTGAATTGGCGCAATATCAGAACCCTTCAATGGCCAAAGTGCTGACGACTATTCTTGGTCCTTGGGGTGAGTACATTATCGGTGTTGGATTAATTATTTCGGTGTGCGGTGCTTTTCTTAGCTGGACGGTCCTGGCCTCCGAAGCGCCATTTTTATGTGCTAGAGATAAGATGTTTCCTGCCATCTACGCCCAGCAAAACGAAGCGGGGAGCCCAGTAAAAGCGTTAACTCTAACCAATATTTGCATTCAGGTCTCACTGATTCTGGTGATGTACGCAGGCAGTACCTACGATACGCTGCTGATCTTCGCTTCAGAAATGATCCTTGTTCCCTATTTTTTGATCGGCGCCTTTACGTTAAAGATCGCGATTGAACAGAAGAATAAAGGCAAACTTCTGGTGATAGGTTCTTGTGCCACCATTTATGGGATTTGGCTTTTGTATGCCTCTGGCTTGCACTATTTGATGCTCTCCGCGCTACTCTACTTACCTGGGCTCTATTTCTACATGAAAGCCAAACGAGAGCAGGGCATTCATCCTTTTCAAGGCAAAGAAAAGTTAGGAGCTTGTGCTTTAACGATCGTGGCTGTTTTTGCATTTGGCATGATTTGGCAAGGCGGGTTTTAAATAACGCTTAGAATCAAAAAGAGCCTCAATTGAGGCTCTTTTTGTAGCGGTGCATTTCTAGGCAAAGGTCGATTCTTCGTCCAAGCTAGCTGCTGTTCTACTTTGTCCTATTCACAGCCATATGAGCTAGAGCTATCAGTGCTTGTTTATATTCACTTTCTGGCAGGATAGACAGCTCATTGATCGCTTTATCGGCTTCTTTTAGCGCTTTGTTGGTTGTGTATTCAAGCGAGCCTGTCTGTTTCATTGCCGCTAGAATCTCATCAAGCTGTTCCATGCCATTGGCTTTTTCGATGGCCTCACGGATCATCTCTTTTTGTTCGGGTGTACCATGCTGCATTGCGTACAATAGAGGAAGTGTTGGTTTGCCTTCCGCTAAATCATCGCCCACATTTTTGCCCATTTCACTGCCATCAGAGGTGTAATCCATCACGTCATCAATGAGTTGGAAAGCTGTGCCAAGGTACTTACCATAGTTCTGTAGTGCCGTTTCAATTTCAGGAGAAGCGTTACTTAATATCGCACCAATCTGGGTCGCTGCTTCAAACAAACGCGCCGTTTTCGAGTAGATCACCTGTAGGTAATTTTCCTCGGTAGTGTTTGGATCATTACAGTTCATCAATTGTTGCACTTCGCCTTCAGCGATAACGTTCACCGCATCGCTCATCAGCTCAAGGATCCTTAACGATCCTAGTGTAGTCATCATTTGGAAGGAACGCGTGTAGATGAAATCCCCCACTAACACGCTCGCTGCATTGCCAAATGCCGCGTTCGCTGTTGCCTTGCCACGGCGCATATCCGACTCATCGACAACGTCGTCATGCAGCAAGGTTGCCGTGTGGAGGAATTCAATAAATGCAGCGGCAGTCGTGTGCGCTTCACCTTGATAACCAAGGGCTCGAGCCGACAAAATAGCCAGCAAAGGACGCAGGCGTTTCCCACCTCCGCTGACGATGTAGAATCCTAATTGATTGATTAAAGATACATCAGAGTTGAGCTGAGCTTGAATCGTTTCATTCACTTTTGCCATGTCATCGGCAGTAAGCGTTTGGATAGCTTTAAAATCCATGGTTAATCCGGCTGAAGTTAGAACCTATAAGGTGTTGTGTTCTTCTATAATTCTCGAATAATACACTAAAAAACGTTGATTAATACAAGGCTTAAAGGCATGATTGCGCCACTTTTCATTGGCGATTAGCTTTTCGCCAATTTTTTCAAAATATGGCTTGTCTTGGGGTACTCATTCGCGTAGAATCTGCGCCCTATTGATGATTAGTTTAGCGCACACCCAAATTGCTCAAATAAAAAGCATACGGCTGTGCGGAAAGAGCGGAGTAAAATATGTACGCTGTTTTCCAATCTGGTGGTAAACAACACCGTGTAAGCGAAGGTCAAACTCTTCGTTTAGAGAAATTAGACGTTGAAACTGGTGCAACTGTTGAATTTGATAAAGTTCTACTAGTTGCTAACGGTGAGCAAATCACTGTTGGGGCACCTCTTGTTGAAGGCGGTAAAATTACTGCTGAAGTAGTACAACACGGTCGTGGCGATAAAGTTAAAATCGTTAAGTTCCGTCGTCGTAAACACTCTCGTAAACAACAAGGCCACCGTCAGTGGTTCACTGAAGTGAAAATCACTGGCATCAACGCTTAAGTAATTTAGGAGAGTTTAACAATGGCACACAAAAAAGCTGGCGGTTCTACTCGTAACGGCCGCGATTCAGAAAGCAAACGTCTTGGTGTTAAGCGTTTCGGTGGTGAATCTGTTCTTGCAGGTAACATCATCGTTCGTCAACGTGGTACTAAGTTCCACGCAGGCACTAACGTTGGTATCGGTAAAGACCATACTCTTTTCGCTCTTACTGAAGGTAAAGTGAAATTTGAAGTTAAAGGTCCTAAAAACCGTAAATTTGTTAGCATCGACATCGACGCTGAATAAATTTATACCTAACTGAACTCAAAAGCCCTGCCGTTACGGTGGGGTTTTTTATTTATCAGCCGAACAGAAAAGAAGACACTCTAATCACTAGAGTTTCTCCTTATGTGTTCCAATTGTGGATAAAACGAAGGATGATCACGGTCGATCCTGAATGTGTATCTGCTAGAATTTATATCATTGTGTGACAATGATATCGCAACGCAAAGAGCGTGGAGTAACAAATGAAATTCGTTGATGAAGCGATAATTAAAGTCGAAGCGGGTGATGGCGGTAACGGTGTCGTGAGCTTTTGGCGTGAAAAATTCGTGACGAAAGGCGGCCCTGATGGCGGCGATGGCGGCGATGGCGGCGACGTTTATATCCAAGCCGATGAAAACTTAAATACCTTGGTTGATTACCGATTCCAACGCTTTTACGCTGCTGAGCGCGGCCAAAATGGTGGCGGTGCTAACTGTACAGGTAAGCGCGGTAAAGACATTACTTTGAAGGTGCCTGTTGGGACTCGAGCGGTTGACATTCACACCAATGAAGTTGTAGGTGAAGTTGCAGAGCATGGCAAAAAAGTGATGGTCGCTAAAGGTGGCTGGCATGGTTTAGGTAATGCTCGCTTTAAGTCATCCGTTAACCGTGCACCACGCCAAAAAACCATGGGTAAAAAAGGTGAGGTGCGCGAATTACGCCTTGAGCTTTTACTGTTAGCTGACGTGGGTATGCTTGGCTTGCCGAATGCGGGTAAATCAACCTTTATTCGTTCTGTTTCAGCAGCGAAGCCAAAAGTCGCTGATTACCCCTTCACTACGCTGATCCCAAGTTTGGGTGTCGTGAGTGTGGTTCCTGAGAAAAGTTTCGTGATCGCTGATATTCCGGGCTTGATTGAAGGCGCGGCCGATGGTGCTGGTTTAGGTATTCGCTTCTTAAAGCACTTAGAACGTTGCCGAGTGTTGCTGCATATGATCGACATCCTTCCTGTTGATCAAAGTGATCCTGCGCAAAATGCGCTGACCATCTTTGATGAGCTAGAGCAATACAGTGAAAAAGTGTCACAAAAACCTTGTTGGTTGGTGTTCAACAAAGTTGATCTGATGCTTGAAGAAGAAGCCGATGAAAAGATCCAAGAGATCTTAGATGCGCTAGCTTGGGAAGGGCGATACTTCAAAATTTCGGCAGTAAACCAACAAGGTACGGCGGATTTGTGCCGTGAGTTGGCTGACTATATGGAAACGTTACCTCGTGAGCAGGAAGAGCTCAGTGAAGCTCAGAAAGTCGATTTCATGTGGGATGATTACCATAAAGATGAGATGAACAGCCAAAATGTGATCACTGAAGATGGTGATGACTGGGATGATTGGGACGACGAAGAAGATGACGGTCACGTTATCTATGTTCGTGATTAATGTTCCTGAATGGATTGAGCCGCAATAATTATTGCGGCTTTTTTATAGCTAAATCATATTTAAAGCACCCAATTTCGGGCACACTATTGGGCTTTTAGGACGTTCGGAAAGGAATCATGACATCCAACCAGAGGCTTGTTTCTCGATTGATCGCCCAGGCTGGGCAAATGTTGTTGGCTCATGGTGCGGAAAGTACACTGGTGGGCGATATTATGCGTCGCATGGGAGCGGCGTGTGGCATGAGTGAAGTGGAAGTATCGCTCTCGGCGAGTTCACTTGTGCTAACCACGGTTTATGATGGCCATTGCATTACGACTGCGCGCCGTTGTCCTGATCGTGGGATCAATATGCGGGTAGTGACGCAAGTCCAGCGCATCTGCATCATGATGGAAAAAGGGATTTTAGATTATTCCCTTGCGCAGAAAAAACTCAATCAGATCAGCCCTGAACGCTACAACCGTTGGTTGGTTGTGGTGATGATTGGTCTTTCTTGTGCTGCATTTGCTCGTTTAGCTGGCGGAGATTGGACGGTGTTTACGATGACGTTCATTGCTTCTGCGGCGGGTATGATTGTGCGCCAAGAGATTGGGCATCGCCAATTTAATCCGCTCGTCAACTTTACGGTGACCTCATTTGTCACTTCGATCATTTCAGCGCAAGCTATCATCTACCAGCTAGGCAATAAACCAACCATTGTGATGGCTTCTTCTGTACTGATGTTAGTCCCCGGTTTTCCTTTAATTAATGCGGTCGCGGATATGCTTAAAGGTTATATCAATATGGGTATTGCCCGTTTTGTGATGGCAAGTTTGCTTACGTTGGCAACGAGTTTGGGCATCGTTGCGGCGATGAGCGTGACGGGTGTATGGGGATGGTAGCGATGGATTGGATGAATTTATTACTCGGTTTAGCCAATGACATGTTTTTTGCTGCAATCCCAGCCGTTGGTTTTGCTTTGGTGTTTAATGTTCCTGTACCAGCCCTAAAATATTGTGCGTTAGGTGGTGCGATTGGTCATGGCTCACGTTACTTAATGATGCAATTTGGAATTCCCATTGAGTGGGCGACTTTTTTTGCTGCAACTATCGTTGGAATGATTGGCGTGCGTTGGTCGCGTAAATTTTTAGCTCACCCTAAAGTGTTTACGGTAGCGGCTTTGATCCCAATGGTTCCCGGGGTTTTTGCCTTTAAAGCGATGATTGCAATGGTTGAAATTAACCATCTTGGTTTTACGCCAGAGCTGCTGGCGATACTGATGGATAATTTTTTAAAAGCGATGTTTATTATCGCGGGCTTAGCGGTTGGCCTTGCGGTGCCGGGTTTGTTATTCTATCGGCGCAAACCCATAGTGTAAGGGCATGGGCTATCTTTCGTGATGACACTTTAGGATCTTATTTATGATCATCAGCATGATTGCCGCGATGGCAGACAATCGGATTATTGGTAAAGACAATCAAATGCCATGGCATTTACCGGCAGATTTTGCATGGTTTAAACGCTGTACGTTGGGCAAACCAGTGATCATGGGGCGAAAAACTTATGAGTCTATTGGTCGCCCGTTACCTGGTCGCCATAATATCGTGATCAGTCGTGATGCTTCATTGGCAATTGAAGGGGTGAGTATTGTCTCTTCGATTGAAGAAGCCATTGAGGTTGCGGGTCATGTGGATGAAGTGATGATCATTGGTGGCGGCTCTATCTATCAAGCCTGTATGCCACAGGCCAATAAACTATACCTCACCTTTATTGACTTAAATATTGAGGGAGATACACAATTTCCCGAGTGGGGGAGTGAGTGGCAAGAAGTTCATCGTGAAATGTATCAAGCGGATGACAAAAATGCTCACAACATGCAGTTTGTGGTTTTTGATAAGCAATAGAGGATTTCGGATCGATATTAAGCAACGATCCGGATCTTTTTATTCGTTAGCCTTTATGGGTTAACGCTGGTTGAGTGAAGTAGTGTTTATCTTCCCAGCGTAGCATGGTCAAACATCCTCCCCACACACAGCCAGTATCAAGCCCTATCACTTCGTCGCTGCGGTAACCTTCTAATGCAGCCCAGTGGCCAAAGAGGACTGTTTTATCGAGTTTAAGGCGTTTGGGTAGGGCAAACCACGGTAACAATTCTTCATCTTTTATTTCTTGAGGGGGAAGTTTGCACGCCATATCAAGACGCCCATCAGCAAAGCAAAAACGCATCCGAGTATAGGCATTGATGGTATAGCGATAGCGGTCAATCCCTTCTAGCTTCGAGCTCCACATATCAGGTGTGTTGCTGTACATCTGCTCGATAAGCCAACGCCAACGATCACTTTGCAAAATACTTTCGACTTCTTTTGCTGCTTGACGTGCAGTTTCAAGATCCCACAGAGGAGAAATCCCCGCATGGCACATAACAAAGTCAGCATGTTCAGCGAGGAGCGGTTGATGGCGCAACCAAGTGAGCAGCTCTGTTGCATCGTTCGCTTGTAATATGGGTAAGGTTTTATCACGAGGTTTACATGGGTGGATGCCCAGCGAGACGGCCAGTAGGTGAAGATCGTGATTGCCTAGAACGATACGCGCCGAACTACCCAATTGTTTGATAAAACGTAGCGTTTCTAGAGATTTAGGGCCTCTTGCTACTAAGTCGCCAGCTACCCACAGTGTGTCTTGTTGTGGTTGGAATTGCACTTGAGCCAATAAACACTGTAGTTCGTCAAAACAGCCTTGAATGTCGCCGACAATATAGTTCGCCACGGCTACCTCTTTTAATTTAAAACATTAGGAATAGCGAGACGAAACGGTTCAATTTCAACAATAAATTCAGCGTCCGCTTCATCTAACATAATGTAATGACCTTGCATCACACCGACTGGCGTTTCCAACGCCGTACCACTGTTATAGCGGTACTCATCATTGGGCAAGATAATCGGTTGTTCCCCGACCACGCCATCACCTTCCACAGACATCTGTTTGCCATTCGCATCGGTAATTAACCAACGGCGGCTCATCAGCTGTACCTGCTGGTTGCTGAGATTACGGATGGTGATCACATAGGCAAAGATATAGCGGTGTAAATCGGGATTGGACTGCTCGGGGAGATACTGGGTATGGACTTGGATTTTGATACAAGGTTCAGAGATATCCATGTTAACTCCTTGTTTTTATAGATGAGCGATAGACATTGGCCGTTTATCGCTCAATCGTTATTAGGCGTGATGAGCGTCTAACCAGTTTGCCATAGCAACAAACTGTTCAAGTGTTAGGTTTTCCGGGCGCATGCCAGGGTTGACCCCAAGTTCTTCTAGCGTTTCCACCTCAATCAAACCTTTGTAGCAGTTGCGTACGGTTTTACGACGTTGGTTAAAACCATCTCGGCAGACACGCTCTAACCACTTCATGTTTGTCGTTGGATGCGGCAGTACTTCATAAGGCACCAAGCGCACCACGGCTGAATCAACTTTCGGTGGCGGTACAAAGGCCGTTGGCGGAACTTCCAACACAGGAACCACTTTGCAGAAATACTGCGTCATAACCGTTAAGCGCCCGTAAGCTTTACTGCCGGGACCGGCAGCTAAACGGTTGACCACTTCTTTTTGCAGCATGAAGTGCATATCTTGAATATCTTTATGAAATTCAAATAAGTGGAACATTAATGGCGTTGAAATGTTGTATGGCAAGTTGCCGAAAATGCGCAGTTTATTATTCGGTTTCACCAACTGCGTGAAGTCAAAGCGCATCGCATCGCCTTCGTGAATCGTCAATTTACTCGATAATTCTGGGTGGTTTCGCAGGCGCTCAGCTAAGTCACGGTCTAGCTCAATAACAGTGAATTTATCCACTTCGCGGCCGACTGGCTCAGTTATCGCTCCAAGACCGGGGCCGATCTCAACCAAATTTTGTCCCGGACGAGGGTTAATCGCAGAGACGATGCCATCAATAATGTATGGATCGTTTAGGAAGTTTTGACCAAAACGTTTACGCGCTTTGTGCCCTAAGTGGACATCATTTCTCATAGTTTTCTCGAAATTAATTAGGTTTCTTTTCTACCAAGTCAATCGCGTAGGCGAGTGCTGTTCTAAAGCTCCCTGTATCCGCAAGCCCTTTCCCTGCCAATTCGAGTGCGGTGCCATGATCGACCGATGTTCTTATAAAGGGTAGACCAAGAGTAATATTTACTGAACGACCAAAGCCTTTGTACTTTAATACGGGCAGGACTTGGTCGTGATACATGCCTAAAACAGCATCGGCATCTTGCAAGTATTTGTCATTGAAGATGGTGTCGGCTGGTAGTGGGCCAATCAAATTAATGCCATCTTGCTGACGAATTTTTTCTAGTGTTGGAGTGATGGTTTCTATCTCTTCACGGCCCAGACAGCCATCTTCTCCTGCGTGTGGGTTTAAACCACACACATAAATTTTGGGTTGAGCAATAGCAAATTTTTCCACCAAATCTTTATGCAAAATAGTGATGATTTTTTCTAACCGCTCGACCGTTACTGCCTTTGATACATAAGCCAGTGGAATATGTGTTGTCACTAGCGCGACTCTCAACCCTTCTGTTGCGAGCATCATAACCACCAGTGGAGTATTAGACTTTTCTGCAAAGAATTCAGTGTGGCCGCTAAATGCAACGCCAGCTCGGTTGATCACCCCCTTGTGCACAGGGCCGGTGACAATAGCATCAAATTCATCATTCATACAGCCTAAAGCGGCTCTTTCTAATGTATTTAATACATAATGTCCATTGGCTTCATTCAGTTTCCCCGTTATCACCGGTGCGCCGAGGGGAATATGATCCACTACTAACCGTCCCGCTTGCTGTGGTTTTGGTGCAGAGGTGACTGAGTAGTCTTCCAATATAACGTCAATATTGAGCTCTTTAGCGCGCTCTGCAAGCAAGCTTTTGTCCGCGCATACCACCAGTTGATGTGCCCAATCTTCTTTTGATAAGGCCAGCACCAAATCTGGGCCAATACCCGCGGGCTCGCCAGCGGTAACCACGATGCGTTTAATTGTCATCTTGGTTGTCCTGTATAATTTCGACAAAGGCACTGGCACGCATTTCTTGTAGCCATGCGCTGGCTTCTTCATTGAATTTTCGATTAAAAAGAATGCGATAAGCTTTGTTTTTCAGTGCAGAGTCGGTGCGGTCGACTTCACGGCGATCAAGCACTTCGACAATATGCCAACCATGAACGGTTTTAAAGGGTTCGCTGATTTGTCCAACCGATAATGTTTCGATTTGATGTTGAAACTCCGGCACGTACAGATCCGGTGTTTGATAACCCAATTCGCCATTTTGCGCCGCAGAGCCGGGATCTTGGCTGTATTGCTGCGCCAATTCACCAAAGGTCGCTTCACCTGCCTTAATGCGACGAATGAAGTCATGTAGCTCTTTTTGTACGCCGTCATCGCTTAAAATGACCGTGGGTTTGATTAAAATATGGCGTGCATTAACTTCCGTGACCGCGACGGTTTCTAATCCTTTGACGTCATCAATTTTAAGAATGTGGAAACCGACGCCACTGCGAAATGGCCCAATAATAGAGCCTTTGTTTTGCATTTTGATTTGGTCGGCAAAAATTGTCGGCATTTCTTCTTTGCGCATCCAGCCCCAATCACCACCTTGCAGCGCTTTCGGACCTTTTGAATAGGTATAAGCCATGGTGCTGAAATCCGCTCCTTGGTTGAGTTTTTCGACTAAGGTTTTGGCTTGCTGTTCTACTGCGGCCTTATCTTGAGTGTCGTCAACACGCAGTTGGATGTGGCTGATTTTATATTGCACCGTTGCATTGGTTTCTTGCGCAAGAATATTGGCTAAGTTGTCCACTTCGTCCGGTAATATATTGATCCGGCGACGAACTAAAGCATTGCGCGCTTCACTTGCTGCAATTTCTTTACGTACTTGTTCGCGAAATTCGGCATAAGTCAGCCCTTCAGCAGTAACAGAAGCGTTAAGCTGTTCCAGGGTTTGATTATTGTTTTTCGCGATGTCGGCGATCGCGTCACTGAGTCGGTTATCGTCAATGCGAACGCCAATGCGTTGTGCTTCTTGTTGCTGAATGGTATCAATAATCAATTTTTCAACCACTTGCTCACGTAGCACTGTGTCTTCGGGTAGCGTTTGACCATTTTTCTTTGCATTAATGGTCAAGGTTTTTAATGCACCATCAATGTCACTCTGTAAAATAACGCCACTATTGACGATGACGGCGACGCGATCGAGCTCAACAGGAGCAGCGTATGCGGTGTTTAGGCTTAATGTTGCCATCAATCCAATCAGTGTGTGTTTCCACAATTTCATTTGTAGTCCTATCAAAATGAGCAAGGGCCTTTACGCTTAAGCAAAGGCCGAATAAATTAGTTGTTTAGGAAAAATGGACGACCATAACTTAATGAATTTCCAGCGCTGTCTACGCCCGTCATTCCGGAACCTGCACCAATCGTGGTGCCAAAACCGACAATACCAAAGTTCAAACTAAAGTTATTTTCGTAGAGTGGCGTAGCATTAGGGTCAGTAACAAAATCACCATCCCATTTCCGCAGTTGATTACTATAAGTAAAACCAATATACCAACAATCTGAGGTGTAGCTTAGGTTAGCCAGCCACTCCAGGCTCTTTTCCGTGGTTAAATCGTAGAAGTACTGTCCGCTAGCATTCCACTTTTTGGAGATCTGATACCCAGCCAGTAAACCGGCTTGTGAAATGCCATCTTTGGTAATGGCATTGATATTGGTAATTGTATCGCCAACGGTATTATCAATATACTCTTTGGTGACGTAACGATAGTTAGTTTGAATGTATCCAGAACCCACTCTGTACTCTAGAGTACTATTGGCGAGCTGCATCGTACTGCTGTCAATGTCGTACTGAACCCCGCCATGATAGAAGAGTAAATCATCATAGTTGAAGTCCATTTCGACGGCCCAAGCCGAATAGTTGGAAGTGTTGGCTGAATTATCTCCCTCATTAGGGGAGGAATTCTTGAGATCTTTTTTGAGGTAAAAAATCTGGCCAAAAGAGATATTTAAACGTTCTTTATACTGATCGTCGAAAAACCGTGAAGAGGCACCGTAGCTGATCTGATTTGCTGGGGCAATATAATCGACACCACTGTATTTACGGCTGCGGAATAAACCATAATAATCGGTTTGCAGTAGCGTTGTATCGTACAGCCCGATATTGCGCTGATCTTCTCTCGGTACGTACAGGTACTGAATCTGCGGCTCAAGTGTCTGCGTATAATCATCAAACAGAACCGTATCTCTTTCCAGTACTAATCCCGCATGAGTTCTAAATTCCGGAATGATGCGTGAAACGCTCTCTTTTAGGTCTTTATAATTATCCGAATTGAGGTCAACACCGCTGAGATCTTGTTGGTAATAAGTACCAAGCACTCGCGCTTCGGTTGTCCAAGTGCCCCAGGTGTTACTGAGAGGAATAGTAAAGCCCGGTTCAATGTGCGCTCGGGTGGCTGCAGGTTTTCCTCTTGCATCGGTTTCAAAACGCGACAGATGGCTCACCATATCAAAGTTCAAATACGGTAATAATTCGGGCGCATAGTAATTAAACGCAATCTGTGGCATCAAGCGATAGGGTTGGTTGGTGCTAGTTTTGTCTTCTGTAAGCAGCTGAAAGTCGCGAACCAGTATCGATGAATCCCAATTGTGGGTCCGGTAGGTGGCTTTACCTTCTTGGATAAGCTGACCATCTTCTCGGTTACCGATACCTGAGTCTAAATCACTAAAGTAGCTAATGTCACTGACTTGAGAGTAGTCAATTTCAAACTTCCAAGCTTGGTTGAAAATACCACTGTGTTGGTATTGGAAGCCCCAGCGGCTGCCCTTTTCCGGATGTTTTTGATCATCAGGTAAATATTCAGATTTAATGTTACCTGTACCAAAATCATTCAGATAACGGAATTCACTGTTTAATTGCGTACCGCGTTCTTGCATATATTTAAAGGTCGTTTCTAGGTCATAGTTTGGCGCTAAGTTCCAATAAATAGGGATTTGGGCTTCAAAACCATCGCTAGAACCGTAAGAAACGGTAGGGTATAAAAATCCCGTTTTACGTGTGTCGCCAATCGGCACCGTAAGAAATGGCAGATAAAAAATCGGAATATTTTGAATCTCGAAGCGCGGATTATAAAAAGTGGCTTGCTCTTCATTTTGGTCAATATCAATGCTGGATGCTTTCAATCGCCATGCATTATTACCTTCAGGGCAAGAGGTAATCGAACCATCTTCTATCTCATAAATAGCCTTACCCGTTTTGGAAATATACACAGCTTCACCACGGCCGGGTTCACACAAAAATTGATATTTTGTGTTCTCTAATGTCATTAAATCCGTATTAAGATTGTTGGTGGCTTTGTCAGAAATGGTCCTTACTTCACCGTCACTGAAGTTGACATTACCTTGCGCAACCACAATATTATCTTTCTGATGCAGGGTAACGGTATCCGCTAGAATGCGTTTTTTACCTTGAACAACGACCACATTGCCTGAGTAGTTTGCGCGTTCACCGTTCACGGCTTCTAGCGTATCAGCCTCGACATTAATCGGTTGCTGACTTGAGTTTTCTGCTTCAGGTTCGTTGATCAAACATTGATCTATAGCGGGCATTTCCTGCACACTATTGTCTAACATAGCTTCTGCTTGAGTCTGTGGCACAAAAAGAGCTGCGCTAATTGAAGCGGCTAACAAGGTGCGGGAAAAACATGACATCGAGTTGTACTATCCTGTTTGAACTTGATTGATTCGGAAGATGGATGGCCGAATGTAAAATAAAACGTTTCTTATCATAAAGGAAATTGAAGCTCCCGGCACTATCAGACCGCTTTACTCCTGAAAAATTCATAGATTGAGAGCACATAATGCATATTTTTGGCAAAATTCTTGGCGCTTTTTTTGGCTTCTTATTTGGAGGACCGTTTGGCGCATTTTTTGGTTTGTTTCTCGGGCATCAATTTGATAAAGCTCGTCGTTTGAATCAAGCGGGGTTTAAAACTAGCTCATTTGGTTCTGGGCCAAGCCAAACTGAGCGACAAGACGAATTTTTTAAAGCCGCTTTCGCGGTCATGGGCCATGTTGCTAAAGCGAAAGGGCAAGTTACCAAAGAAGAGATCCAGCTAGCTACCATCATGATGGAGCGTATGAACTTACATGGTGAGCAACGTAAAGCGGCTCAAGATGCGTTTCGTGAGGGGAAAGAGAGTGGCTTTCCTTTAGAGGAAGTGTTGGAGCGTGTGCGCCTTTCGACGGGTGGACGCTTTGACTTGTTGCAATTTTTCCTCGAATTGCAAATATCAGCCGCGTTTGCCGATGGGGATGTTCACCCTAGCGAGCGCAATGTACTGCACAAAATCGCTCGTAGTTTAGGTTTCTCATCCGATCAACTGGAAAGACGCTTACGTATGCAAGAAGCGGCCTTTCGTTTTCAACAAGGCGGAAATTTTGGTGGCCAACAGCAAGGCTACCAGCAATCTGGGCAGTGGCAACAAGCCGCGCAAGCTGAACGCCTAACTGATGCTTATGATGTGTTAGGCGTGAGTGAAGATGCGGATGCTAAAGAGATTAAACGTGCCTATCGCAAATTGATGAATGAGCATCACCCAGATAAATTGATGGCCAAAGGCTTACCACCAGAGATGATGAACGTTGCGAAAGAAAAATCGCAAGAGATCCAAAATGCGTACGATTTGATTAAGAAAGAGAAGGGTTTTAAGTAACCGGCTATCGTGAATTACCGCGAACGTTCCAATCGATTGAGCTGGTGCAAACTGGCTCTTTTTATTATGAGCATACGCAAGACACAAAAAAAGCCAAGTTTGAAAACTTGGCTTTAGAAAGTGGCTCCCCCTGCAAGACTTGAACTTGCGACATACGGATTAACAGTCCGCCGTTCTACCGACTGAACTAAGGGGGAACAGAATGTTTGCTTATCTTATGCAGATAAATGGTGCCGACTACCGGAATCGAACTGGTGACCTACTGATTACAAGTCAGTTGCTCTACCTACTGAGCTAAGTCGGCGCCGAATCAATAAGCAGTGCTCATTGATGAAAAGTGGCTCCCCCTGCAAGACTTGAACTTGCGACATACGGATTAACAGTCCGCCGTTCTACCGACTGAACTAAGGGGGAACAGGTTTTAAAGAATGGTGCCGACTACCGGAGTCGAACTGGTGACCTACTGATTACAAGTCAGTTGCTCTACCTACTGAGCTAAGTCGGCACATTTTTATCTTTAAATTTATTGTCTGTGCTAGGCACCAACAATTTAGAAATTGTGGTGCCCGGAGGCGGAATCGAACCACCGACACGAGGATTTTCAATCCTCTGCTCTACCGACTGAGCTATCCGGGCGACGGGGTGTATTAAAAGGTTTTTCGCATTTAACGTCAACAGTAAAATGCAAAAAAAATGTCGTTTGTTGTTTTTCTATACTTAGTGACTCGTTTTTGCCCATTTTCGTTAAAAATTAGTGTCAGATTAGATAGGGAAAGAGGTGTTGAAAAGAAAATAGGAGCTTTGAATGGAGCAAATAGCGAATAAAAGCGCGTTGAAAAACACACGTTTATCCGCTTGGTTACACTAAAGGAGCAAACTCACCAGACTGGTTTTAGTTTTCGACGGAAAATGGACTGACCCATAATTCAATCGTTGTAGAGGTAGAGGGGATTGGATAAATATGACGGACAATAAAAAAGCCAAGTCGTTAGACTTGGCTTTAAAAGTGGCTCCCCCTGCAAGACTTGAACTTGCGACATACGGATTAACAGTCCGCCGTTCTACCGACTGAACTAAGGGGGAATTATCTGTGTAAGTCTAAGACTTCGCACCAAATAATGGTGCCTCGAGGCGGAATCGAACCACCGACACGAGGATTTTCAATCCTCTGCTCTACCGACTGAGCTATCGAGGCAATAAATGGTGCCGACTACCGGAATCGAACTGGTGACCTACTGATTACAAGTCAGTTGCTCTACCTACTGAGCTAAGTCGGCGCACTTTATTTATTGCTTGCTGCTACTTTAACAAAAGCACCAACAATTTAATTTGTGGTGCCCGGAGGCGGAATCGAACCACCGACACGAGGATTTTCAATCCTCTGCTCTACCGACTGAGCTATCCGGGCAACGGAGCGCTATTAAACGGATTTTCCCTTCAATCGTCAACTGCTTTTTGGAAATATTTTGAAAAAACGGTTTGTTTGCTGCGAATTTAGACAAAGCTGCGCTTTTTTATCCACCTGCGTTAAATTCCTTTTTGAATTTTGTTACTTTTTCTAAGTACCTTCTCGATTCAGCATTAGGGTGTTTTTGGGTCAGCGCCCAATAGACTTGATTGGGTTGCAGTGAATTTAAGTCCCTCATCGCTCGTTTCCTATCTTTGCTAAAGGTATTCAGTACTCCTCCTGTGCCGCCGTTGTAGGCCGAAATCATACTGTATTCGAGTGACGTTGGATGGCTGACCTCTTTGAGGTAGCGGTTTTTCAGAATATAAAAATAGGCCGTTCCCGTATCAATATTTTTTTCGGGATCAAACAGATATTCAGGACTGGGCTCACCAGATTTATTTTTGACCAGTTTAAAGACATCTCGACCTGCGGTTTTAGGAACCACTTGCATCAGGCCATACGCATTGGCCCAACTGACGGCGTAGGGGTTAAAGCTACTTTCAGTTTTTATGATCGCGTAGATCAGATCTTCGGGAATGTTATATTTTTTCGAGGCTCGGTGCACGATGTCGGCGTATTTATAACCTCGTTTAGAGGCATGATCCGCTACCATAGGAATTTCCACATAGTAGGCTTTTTTGAAATCAACGTTCTTAACTTTTAATTTATTTTCAATAAGATAATCAGCAAATCGATTCGCGCGCCAACCCCACTGGATCGGTTGTTTATCTTGATCAAGCACTTGGTTGTACAAAAATGGCTGACCATTCAATTCGATATTTTGTGAAGAGAAAAGGTCAACGTGTGCGGGATCATCAGGCGTGAGCAAGGTGGTAATAATGGCATTGCGCAGATGTTTTTTGGGGTCAGTTGGGGAAACTGTTTCGATAATAATGGTTCCCGTGGAGAAATTGACTTCGGAACGACTCAGGTAATTATCGATGTATTTTACATAGTTGCTTTTACCGGCCACTTTGATCTCTTTACTGCCCCAACGTTTCTCAATGTTGCCAGAAAAACTGCTGATCAGTGCATCTAAGGCGGCGGTATCTTTGACAAATTGCCCGGGTAATTGCGCTAAGTTTTTGGCAAAACGGTTGGTCGGCTCATAGTCGACGCTGTATATGCGTTCAACTAATTCTCGGCTACAACCGGCCAGTAGCATTGCAATAAAAAAGTAAGTCAGCTTTCTCATTATCTTCCCAATACAAAAATGACATCAGAGCGTTTACCATGATGTCATTGATTATCCTCGAAATAAATAAGGTATCTCTTATTTGCTTGGTGGCGTGTAGCCTTCGATATGGACCTCTTTTCCTTCAAATAGGAAGTTGGTCATTTCGGTTTCCAGCAATTTACGATGTTCAGGGTCCATCATATTGAGTTTTTTCTCGTTGATCAGCATGGTTTGCTTATGCTGCCATTGTGCCCAAGCCTCTTTTGAGATGTTGTCAAAAATACGTTTACCCAATTCACCTGGGTACAGTTGAAAATCCAAACCGTCGGCTTCTTTATTTAGTCGAGCACAAAATACAGTGCGGCTCATGGTCACTTCCTCTTCGGTGTTTTAAGGGTTAATTTCAAATGGAAGGCTTTCTAGCAACTGTTTTACAGGAGCGGCTAAGCCGATTTGTTCCGGTTGGGCTAAGTTATACCAAAGACCTTTGCTTGCTTCCATGATGATGTTCGGTTGTTGAGATAACTCCACCAAGATCGGTGTGATCTCTAAATGATAATGGCTAAACGTGTGGCGAAAAGCGATGAGTGGGCGAATAGAGCGGATAGCGCTCTCTTTGATGGCTCTGTGATCAAGTTGATCTTCGATGGCGCTATTGGGGTTTTCAGGGAAGCAAAATAATCCACCCCAAATTCCACTTTGAGGGCGTTGTTCTAACCATACTTGATGGTTATGGTGCAGCATCACAAACCAGGTTTGTTTGGTTGGTTTGTCTGTTTTTGGTTTTTTACCCGGATAATCGAGTGGGTTATTTTGTTTATTGGCAATGCAAAAAGATTCAACTGGGCAGAGCGTACATTTCGGTTTGCTGCGTGTGCAGACCATCGCCCCCATATCCATCATGGCTTGGTTATATTTATCAACATCTTGCGCTGGCGTATTTTGTTCGGCATGTTGCCACAATTGAGTTTCAACTTTTTTTTGCCCCGGCCAGCCTTCGACAGCAAAACAGCGGGCTAAAGTACGCTTTACGTTACCATCTAAAATGGCGTGCGGCTGCTTATAAACCGAAGAAAGCACCGCCGCAGCGGTTGATCGGCCAATACCCGGTAGAGCATTCATCTGTTCGATATCAAGGGGAAACTCACCGCCATATTCGCTGGCCACTATTTTGGCTGCTTTGTGTAGATTGCGCGCACGTGCGTAATAACCAAGGCCGGTCCATAGGTGCAGTACCTCGTCTTGTTCTGCATTGGCCAAATCAATCACGGTTGGAAAACGTTGCATGAAGCGTTCGAAATAAGGGATTACCGTTGCGACTTGAGTTTGTTGGAGCATAATTTCCGACAGCCAAACGCTGTAGGCCGTTTTGTTTTGTTGCCACGGCAAATGTTTGCGCCCATAGGCGTCATACCATTTTAAAATGGCGTTAGCGAAAGGTGTCACGACAGGCTCTTTGGTTTATAGTTTTAGTGGAGCAAAATTGCACCACATAAATGTGACGTTGTAAAACGGACAAATTGTGTGGATTTATCCAACAAGTTTATTTCGATAACACTTGCACCGAGAATAATTCTTTGGATAATCCCCGCTTTGATTAATCAATGTGCAGGCAAGATCAATGAGTGAAGTAACCACCAACGAATATACCGAAGAAGGCAAAATACTGCGTCGAATCCGTAGTTTCGTTCGTCGTGAGGGTCGATTAACCAAAGGCCAAGAAGCGGCAATGAATGAATGTTGGCCAACAATGGGTATTGATTTCCAGCCACAATTGCTCGATTGGGCGGCGGTTTTTGGTAACGATAACCCGGTGGTTTTAGAAATCGGTTTTGGTATGGGCGCTTCATTAGTTGAAATGGCTAAAAATGCACCGCAAAAAAACTTCTTTGGTATTGAAGTGCATAGCCCAGGTGTTGGCGCCTGTTTGTCAGCCGCTCGTGATGCTGGCGTGACTAATTTACGCGTGATGTGCCATGATGCAGTGGAAGTATTTGAACACATGATCCCTGATGGTAGCCTGCATACACTGCAACTGTTCTTCCCTGATCCTTGGCACAAAAAACGTCACCATAAGCGCCGTATTGTGCAGTTAGAATTTGCGGAAATGGTGCGTCAAAAACTAAAAATGGAAGAGGGTATCTTTCATATGGCGACCGATTGGGAAAACTACGCTGAGCATATGATTGAAGTGATGAATCAAGCGCCGGGCTTTGCCAATATTGCCGCAGAAGGTGACTATATTCCTCGTCCAGAAGAGCGTCCTTTGACTAAATTTGAAGCGCGTGGTCACCGTTTAGGTCATGGTGTGTGGGATATAAAATACAAACGCACCGCGTAACGACTCACTTTTGTTGCTGCAACAAAATTAGCGATTAAAGAAAAGCCAACATTGTTGTAATGTTGGCTTTTTCGGCCTTAGCGCCCTACGAAAATCATTATAAAAATAGAGAAAAACATTTCTCACCCGAGGTAAGGTCACCCATGAAGCTAACACCCAATCTACTTGCTGATATTTTGTGTGAGGTTCGCCCACTGATCGGCAAAGGAAAAGTCGCCGATTACATTCCTGCTTTAGCTAAAGTACCGAATAACAAGCTGGCGATCGCGGTTTACACCAATCAAGGTGAAGTGATTTCGGCTGGAGATGCCACGGAAGGATTCTCAATTCAATCCATCTCTAAAGCTTTGAGCTTAACGCTTGCTATGATGCTTTATAAACCAGAAGAGCTATGGCTTCGTGTCGGAAAAGAACCCTCAGGCCAAGCGTTTAATTCGATGATCCAGCTTGAAATGGAGCAGGGCATTCCGCGTAACCCTTTTATCAATGCTGGAGCTATTGTGGTGGCGGATATGCTGCATAGCCGTTTATCAGCCCCTCGGCAGCGCTTACTGGAGTTTGTACGTCAGTTGTCGGGTGAAGAGGGCATCGTGTACGACAAAGTGGTAGCGGCTTCAGAAATGATGCACAGCGATCGCAATGCTGCCATCGCCTATTTGATGCGATCGTTTGGTAATTTTGATAATGACGTTATCCCGGTGCTGCACAACTATTTTCACGCTTGTTCACTTAAAATGAGCTGTGTTCAATTAGCGAAAACCTTCAGTTATCTGGCGAATAAAGGGGTGTCCGTGCATACCAAGGAAGCGATAGTAACGCCGACACAAAGTAAGCAGATCAATGCCTTATTGGCGACTTGCGGTTTGTATGATGGCGCAGGAGAGTTCGCTTATCGTGTTGGCATGCCGGGTAAATCGGGCGTAGGTGGCGGTATTATTGCTGTTGTTCCTGGGGAGATGACGATTGCGGTTTGGTCGCCAGAGCTTGATGCGTCAGGTAATTCTTTAGCGGGCACTAAGATGTTAGAACTCTTGGCTGAGCGTATTGGTCGCTCTATCTTTTAAGTTTAATATTCTCTGACAGCCCGTGTTTTTGGCAAAAGATTGGCTACCGATTAGGTTAGCCAATCTCTTGGGTTTATCTTTTTAGTCGTCAGCCATAAAGGCTTCGAGCAAGTCATTAAGAAACAGTTTTCCTTTTTCTGTGACTTGCCAGTGACTTTCGGTTTGCGTTAAATAGTGTTCGGCTAGTGCCCAATCTATCGTTGGCTGAATCACGCTTAAACTTAATCCCGTTGTTTCAACAAAATCTTGTTTCGGACAAGGTTCCATCAAGCGAAAGCGGTTCATGAAGAATTCAAAAGGGCGATCCGCAGCGGCGACTTCAAATTCGTCATCCAAGTAAGGTTTGAGTAAATTGAGATAGCCACGCGGATGCTTCACCTTAGTGGTGCGTACAATACGCCCGTCGTTAAAGCTGAGCTTGCCATGCGCGCCACAACCAATCCCCAGATAATCACCAAAGCGCCAGTAATTTAAGTTGTGTTGGCATTGATAGCCGGGTTTGCTATAGCCAGAAATTTCATACTGCACGTACCCAGCGGCGGCCAATTTTTGGTGACCCAGCTCAAAAATATCCCACAGTGCGTCATCATCTGGCAAAGTAGGCGGTTTAAAGTAGAAAACCGTATTAGGTTCAATGGTCAGTTGATACCAAGAAAGATGAGGTGGGTTTAGTGCAATCGCTTTGTCTAAATCGGCCAGCGCTTGTTCACAGTTTTGATCGGGTAAGCCATGCATCAAATCTAAGTTGAAGCTGTTTAAGCCAATTTGATGAGCTAATTGAGCGGCATTAACCGCTTCTTGCTGACCATGAATTCGCCCTAAACGTGCCAGTTTTTGTGGCTCAAAACTTTGTACACCAATCGAGATGCGCGTCACCCCTGCTTGTCGATATCCAACAAAACGGTCAGCCTCTACCGTGCCCGGGTTAGCTTCCATGGTGATTTCAATCCCAGGCTTAAACGCAATACGCGCTTCAATGCCTTGCAGCAGGCGAGCAATACCTTCAGCAGAAAAAAGACTCGGTGTACCACCGCCAATAAAAATGGAATGCAATGGGCGAGGATGGTCTACAAGGCGGTATTTGGCGATATCGGTATCGAGATCCTCCAATAGCGCATCAATGTATTCACGTTCAGGAATATCGTGCTTTAGCGCGTGAGAGTTAAAATCACAATAGGGGCATTTTTGTACACACCACGGGATGTGCACGTACAAACTCAGCGCGGGTGGTTGCAACATTATGAATTTTGCTCGCTTAAGGTTTTAAATAGCATTTTTAGCGCTTTGCCACGATGTGAAAGCTGCTTTTTACGTGCAGGTAGCAGTTCAGCTGAAGCGCAGTTATCTTCAGGGACAAAGAAGATCGGATCATAACCAAAACCGTTACAGCCGTGAGCTTGGTGCAAGATGCGACCTTGCCACGTACCATGGCAGACCAATGGTGTTGGGTCATTTTCGTGACGCATGAAAACCAGCACGCAATGAAAACGAGCGGTGCGTTGTTCGTCTGGTACGCCTTCCATTGCCGCTAATAATTTTTCTAGGTTTTGTTGGTCACTGGCATTTTCACCAGCGTAGCGCGCCGAGTAAATTCCCGGAGCACCTTGCAGATAATCCACTTCTAAGCCGGAGTCATCGGCAATCGCAGGTAAGCCAGTGATTTTGGCAGCATGTCGTGCTTTGATGATCGCATTTTCAATAAAGGTGGTGCCAGTCTCTTCGGCTTCTGGGACGTTTAATTCTGTTTGCGCCACCACATCAAAACCGAAATCAACCAGCAGATCAGCCATTTCGCGCACTTTGCCTTTGTTTCCTGTGGCTAATACTATTTTTTTCATTGCACTATTTCTCTATTCTTCGACGTAGAATTTTTGGGTGAATTTAAGCTTACCGGTACCTTTTAAGCCCGCATCAACCTCAATGTCAAAACTCAAATTCCCTTCATTAGTAATGGGGAATTCAGCGAGGTAATAAATCGCGTTGCCCTCTTTGAATTGTTTAAATTCAAGTTCACGTACCTGACCGATTAGGTTTTTCGCATTGCCTTTGAGTGTCGCTTCCATAGCTGGTTTACCTAAGGCCGAGTTATCTAATACGCTGATGTTTAAAATAGCCGAGTAACCATTACGTTTTAACTGATAACTGCGCGCCACTTGTGGCGTTAAAAATGTTGAGTTGAAAGCTGAGTAGTGAACTTCAACATTCTTGATGGTTTGAAACTGCTCGGCGAGTGTGGGTAGCGAAATAAAGGCTATAACAAACGCTATCATCCATTTACGCATGTGGTGCTCCTTACAAAACAGAGTGGGCTAAATAAAAAGCCATCACAAGATGGCTTCAATCGGCTGTGGTATCACTTGAGGTGAATGAATTCGGACTTGTTTATGACGTCCCAATTCCCCTTTTTCTATCTCGATTAAACCTTTGGCGACTTTAAATTGTTTAGCCAAGAATTTGGTTAAATGCGCGTTGGCTTTGCCATCAACAGGCGGTGCGGTGATGGCAATTTTGAGCTCTTCACCATGCAAGCCGACGATACTATCGCGGCTTGCTTTGGGTTGGATGTAGAGCTTGAGGATTAGATCCTCTCCCTCTTGCCAAACAGCAGATGACATTACAACTGATACCATACTGGGCCAATAAAATCGCCCATTAGGAAGTTCGCAAACTGCAGCACAATAAACAGCACCAATACACTTAAATCAAAACCACCCATCGCTGGTAGAATACGACGGATCGGCGCAAGCATCGGCTCGGTTAATTGATGAAATACGTATTCAATCGGGCTTCGGCCTTGGCTAACCCAACTGAGAATGGCGCGGATCAACAGTACCCAGAACAGTAAACCGCCAGCGGCTTTGACTAACGAGAGTAAGCCTAAGAATAAAAAGTAGACGCTAAAACTAACCGCACCACCTGATGCCACCAGCATTAAGGCAATAAATTTCAATACGCACAGCACGTACGCAAAGAGAACCGTGGCCAAATCTAGGCTGCCAATGGATGGAATCGCTCGGCGCAGTGGGCCAACCACAGGTTGTGTTGCTTTGACGATAAACTGGGAGAATGGGTTATAGAAATCGGCACGCGCTGCTTGTAACCAGATACGTAAAATTACGACCATGATGTACAGATCAAACAGGGTGGAGATCAAAAAACTCATTGAATTCATAGCTAGCCCTTAATATGAGTAGAGTGTCGTTTGCGCTTTTGCGCTATAGCTTAGTGAAACGCCACTAGGATTAAAACAGTTTTTCCATTTCTTGTGCGCGAGTTACGGCCGCTTGCATCGCTTGTGCAACGATATTGGCAAGCTGATGCTCGTTAAAGGTGCGAATCGCCTCGGCGGTGGTGCCGCCTTTGGAGGTCACTTGTTCACGCAATGTCGAGAGCTCAATCTCAGGGTTTGCCACCACCATTTCGGCTGCGCCTAACGCTGCTTGTTGTACTAACAAACGGGCCGTTTCTTTATCAAAGCCTTGAGCGATGGCTTCATTTTGCATCGCTTCCATAAACAAAAAGAAGTAGGCAGGCGCACTGCCTGCGGCGGCGATGATGCCATTAATGGCGGACTCGTTTTCAACCCAGCATACTTCACCAACGGCTTGTAGCAATTGTGCGGTAAAGCGTTTGTCTTGCTCTGATACGCTTGGAGCGGCAAATAGACCGCTCATGCCTCGATTGATCAGCGAAGGTGTATTGGGCATGGCGCGTACTAGTTGTAGTTCGGTTGCCAGCATCTCATTAAGGCGCGCCGCAGAAACACCTGCTGCAATGGAGATCACCAACTTATTTCTAAAATCAATGGATTGCAAAGGTTGACAGACACTGGCCATCAACTGCGGTTTGACCGCCAGTACCACCACATCGGCTTGCTGCGCTGCGGCAAGATTATCGCTGGTGGTGTGAATGCCATAAGCACTTTCCAGTGGTTTGCGTCTTGTTTCTGACGGTGCGGTCACGGTAATTCTATCAGCTGGATAACCGCTGGCGACTAAGCCTGCAATAATTGCTTTGGCCATATTGCCTGCACCGATAAAAGTGATGTTTCTCTGCTGCATCTGCTGACCTCTAATTGCTTGTCGCTGATTGATTATTATGTGGTTGATAGATAAGCCAGTGCTAAGCGTAATCACGCGCACCAAAAATAGCGGTGCCGATCCTCACCATAGTGCTACCAGCTTCAATCGCCGCTTGCATGTCGCCACTCATGCCCATTGAGAGCGTATCTAACCCTGAAAACCGTTCAGACAATTGCGCTTGTAAGCTCGCCAGTTTTTGAAATGCGGCAAGTTGCGCAGCGTAATCGGGGACATTCTCAGGAATAGACATCAGTCCTCTTAACGTGAGGTTGGGTAACGCGGATATCAACTCTGCCAACTCAACTATTTCGTGTTCACCAATGCCCGATTTCGAGCTTTCGCCGCTGGTGTTGACTTGAATCAAGACCTGTAGTGGTGGCATGCCCGCTGGGCGTTGATCATTTAAACGCTGGGCAATTTTACTTCGATCCACCGTATGCACCCAAGCAAAGTTCTCGGCCACAATGCGCGATTTATTGGACTGAATTGGGCCGATAAAGTGCCATTCTAAATCCAGTTCGGGGTGCAAGGTATTGAAGTATTGAACTTTATCCGCGCCCTCTTGCACATAGTTTTCACCAAATAAACGTTGCCCAGCGCGCGCTGCTTCTAGAATCGCCTCGACAGGTTTGGTCTTACTGACCGCTAAAAGTTGCACTCTCTCTCGAGCGCGTCCACACTTTTGTTGTGCACTTTCAATTTGTGAAGTGATCTGTTCAATGTTTTGTTGAATACTACTCATAGCCTGACTTTACTAAGGAAATTAAATGGATATCGCTGAGCTACTGGATTTTAGTGTAAAGCACAACGCTTCGGATCTACACCTATCTGCAGGTGTTCCACCTATGGTACGGATAGATGGTGAAGTAAGAAAGCTCGGAGTGCCTGCTTTTACTCATGCTGACGTGCATCGTTTGATTTTTGAGATCATGAACGATGCTCAGCGTAGTGAATTTGAAGAGAAACTGGAAGTGGATTTCTCATTTGAGCTGCCTAATGTAGGGCGTTTTCGTGTCAATGCTTTCCATCAATCTCGTGGCTGCTCTGCGGTTTTCCGGACGATTCCTACGGTGATCCCAACCTTGGAAGAACTACAAGCGCCTGACATTTTTAATAAAATCGCCAATTATGAGAAAGGATTGGTGCTGGTGACTGGGCCAACAGGGTCGGGTAAGTCGACCACACTGGCAGCAATGGTTGATTACATTAATTCTCATCACAACAAACACATTTTAACCATTGAAGACCCCATTGAGTTTGTGCATAGCAACAATAAATGTTTGGTTAACCAACGTGAAGTACACCGAGATACCCACAGTTTTAAAGCGGCGCTACGCTCGGCGCTGCGCGAAGATCCGGATGTAATCTTGGTCGGTGAGCTGCGCGATCAAGAAACCATCAGCTTAGCGTTAACCGCGGCTGAAACCGGGCATTTAGTGTTTGGCACGTTACATACCAGCTCTGCGGCGAAAACCATCGACCGGATCATTGATGTGTTTCCCGGTAGTGATAAAGAGATGGTTCGTTCAATGCTCTCTGAATCATTGCGAGCCGTGATTGCGCAAAAGTTGCTAAAACGTTTAGGTGGGGGCCGCGTCGCATGTCATGAAATTATGCTTGCCACTCCAGCGATTCGTAACTTGATCCGCGAGGATAAGGTTGCGCAGATGTACTCCATTATCCAAACGGGTGCGGCGCATGGCATGCAAACCATGGAACAGAATTCCAAACAGTTGATTGCGCAAGGTATTGTCGATCAAGAAGAAGTGCAGAAAAAACTGGAAGTCAATTCATCACCATTTTAAGAGAGAGCTCATGGAACTGAACCAATGTCTTGAGGGTATGTTGACTCAAAAAGCTTCCGACTTGTACCTCACCGTAGGAGCGCCAGTGTTATTTCGCGTCGATGGAGAGTTAAGAGCTCATGGCGAAAAGTTATCCCAAACGCAGGTGATGGCGTTGTTAGATGCCATGATGGATGAGGATCGCCGCCGTGAATTTCAACGCACACGTGAAGCCAATTTTGCAGTGGTGAGAGAGATTGGCCGTTTTCGTGTCAGTGCTTTTTTTCAGCGTGAGCTGCCCGGTGCGGTGATCCGCCGTATTGAAACTCATATCCCCACTTTTGAAGAATTAAAGTTACCGGGCGTGTTGCAAGATCTCTCGATTGCAAAGCGTGGGCTGGTGCTGGTGGTCGGCGCGACGGGGTCGGGCAAATCGACCACCATGGCGGCCATGACGGGTTATCGTAACTCGCACCGAACTGGGCATATTTTAACAGTGGAAGATCCGATTGAGTTTGTGCACGAGCATCAGCGTTGCATTGTGACCCAGCGAGAAGTAGGGTTGGATACCGAGAGTTACGAAGTGGCTCTGAAAAACTCTCTGCGCCAAGCCCCTGATATGATTTTAATTGGTGAGATCCGTTCACGTGAAACGATGGAATATGCGATGACCTTTGCCGAGACCGGTCATTTATGTATGGCAACGTTACATGCTAACAATGCCAACCAAGCGCTTGAGCGAATTTTGCATTTGGTTCCTAAAGAGCAAAAAGAGCAGTTTTTGTTTGATCTGTCGATGAACCTCAAAGGCGTCGTGGGGCAGCAGTTGATCCGCGATAAAAATGGCAAGGGACGACATGGTGTGTTTGAGATTTTACTCAACAGCCCTCGAATTTCCGATTTGATCCGCCGCGGTGATCTGCACGAATTGAAAGCGACGATGGGCAAATCAAAAGAAGTGGGGATGCAGACTTTTGACCAAGCACTATATCAACTGGTCGTTGAGGACAAAATCAGTGAACAAGATGCACTGCACAGCGCTGACTCGGCTAACGATTTACGTTTAATGTTAAAAACAAAGCGTGGCGAAGGGATCAGCAGTGGCACATTGGATAACGTGCAGATTGATATGGAATAGTCGCAGTTTAAGACGAACAATCCCGAACTCGATTCGGGATTGTGCTGCACCGCTGTATTAAAGTTAAGTTACACGAGGTTAAGTTACGCGCCCCATTGCGCTTCAAACCAGCTCTCTAAGATCACTACAGCTGATTGGCAATCGACATTGCCTTTGCTCAGCGCCTTATAGCCGCCCATGGCAAACAAGTCGGCGCGGGCTTCCCGGGTTGAAAGCCGTTCGTCATGCATCTCGACGGCTAAGCCAAAGCGCCCGTGTAAACGCTGCGCAAATTTTTTGGCTCGTGGGGTAATGGTTTCTAATGCTTTGCCGTGCAAATCTGTTGGTAGCCCTACCACCAATAAATGGGGTTGCCACTCTTTGATCTGCTTTTCGATCTCTTCCCAATGTGGAATTCCGTCATTGGCTTTAAAGGCTTTAAGTGGCGATGCGGTGCCTGTAACTTCTTGGCCAATCGCACTGCCGATGCTTTTGGTGCCAAAGTCAAAAGCCATAATGGTTCTGGATGTCATAATCAGTATCTTGAATGGTGCAACGAAGGCTCTAAAAAGGCGCGTTACCTAGTTAGAGCCGTAAAGGTTAGAGCCGTAAAAGTTAAGCATGCCCAGCTTGTGCTGAGAGTTGGATGGGGTCAATGCCGAGTTTTTTAATCGCCTGATTCCACTTATCGTGAATGGGCGTATTAAAGATAACATCTGGATCGGCCTCAATGGTTAACCAAGAATTTTCAGCCAGCTCTAACTCAAGCTGACCCGGCTCCCAGCCTGAATAACCCAGAGCCACAAGATAGTGACTTGGTTCGGCATCCGTGCCCAGTACCGCTAAAATATCTTTCGATGTGGTGACGGCAATGTCATCGCTCATACGGATGCTGGATTCATAATGATCTTTCGGTCGATGTAGGATAAAACCGCGATCTTCAGAAACAGGGCCGCCATTCAATACAGGCCTTTTTAGGCTATCAAGTTGAAGCTTCGGGTAGCTTGGCTCAACATCGACTTGGTTTAACATGCCGCCCACGGTGATATCAATCGGCACATTAATCATCAAGCCCATCGCCCCCTCCTCATTGTGCTCACAGATGTAAATAACACTGTGCTTGAAGTAAGGGTCTCTCATACTTGGCATGGCGACTAAAAAATGATTTGTAAGATTCATACTGCCTCCAACCTATCGCAAATTACTGGGCAAGAGTTTGCCCAGTTCAGCATGACTTGTTGATTCGACGCTCAATCGCGTCCATCAACTTACCGGTAATTGAGATATCAAAGGCGGCCTCTATTTCACGAATACACGTAGGGCTCGTCACGTTGATCTCAGTGAGCTTGTCGCCAATAACGTCGAGTCCGACAAAGATTAAGCCTTTTTCTTTCAATGTTGGAGCAATAGTTTGAGCAATTTTTTTATCGGTTTCGCTTAGCGGACGCGCTTCACCACGGCCACCAGCTGCCAAATTGCCACGGGTTTCACCTTGTGCCGGAATTCGCGCTAGGCAGTAAGGCATTGGTTCACCATCGACCACTAAAATACGTTTATCACCGTTGCTGATGTCAGGTACAAAAGTTTGCGCCATACAGTAGTTTTGGCCGTGGTTAGTTAATGTTTCGATAATGACAGATACGTTTGGATCACCCTCTTTAACGCGGAAGATAGATGCCCCGCCCATACCGTCTAACGGTTTTAAAATCACATCACCATGTTGCGCGCGGAAGGCTTTAATTTTTTCCGCTTTACGCGTCACTATGGTGGTTGGCGTTAGTTCAGGGAACCATGCCGTAAACAGTTTCTCATTGCAGTCACGTAAGCTTTGCGGCTTATTGACGATTAATGTTCCTGCTTCTTCTGCTCGTTCTAGAATGTAGGTTGCGTAGATATATTCAGTGTCAAACGGCGGATCTTTACGCATCAACACTGCATCGAGATCAGCCAGTGGAATTGTTTGCTCAGATAAAAACTCATACCAACCGTTCGGATCTTCTTTCAATGTCACCACTTTGGTATCGGCAAAAGCGACACCTTGATCTAAGTGTAGATCATTCATCTCCATATAGTGGATTTCATAACCACGACGCTGCGCTTCTAGCAACATGGCAAAGCTGGAATCTTTTTTGATGTTAATGGACGAGATAGGGTCCATGACGATACCAAGTTTAATCATTGTTTTTCTCCGGTTAGCCAAGATCGCCAAAGCGAACTTGAAGAGCAGTAATAGCCGTTAAGGCCGCAGTTTCAGTACGCAGTACGCGTGGGCCTAGCAAGGTTTCTTCAAAATGGTACTGTTCAGTCATGCTAATTTCTGATTCTGATAAGCCCCCTTCAGGGCCAATCAACAAACGGACTTTATTGATGGGCTGAGGCAGGGTATTAATCGAATACTTCGCACGTGGATGTAAGTTGAGCTTGAGCGCATCACTGGGTTCGGCACACCACTCTTCCAACTGCATAATTGGGCGGATCAGCGGCACTATATTGCGGCCGCACTGCTCACAAGCGCTGATTGCAATTTTTTGCCACTGTTCCAGTTTTTTCTCAAAACGTTTGGCATCTAATTTCACGCCGCAACGTTCAGAAATCAAAGGCGTGATGGTATTGACGCCAAGTTCGACCGATTTTTGAATGGTGAACTCCATTTTGTCTCCACGCGAGATCACCTGCCCAAGGTGTAAATTAAGAGGCGACTCACAGCTGCTTTCGACTCTTTTCAACACATTGACCAGCACATTTTTTTTGCTGACCTCGGTAATTTCCGCTGGGAATTCCGCGCCACTGCCATCAAAAAGCAGTACTTCTTGGCCCGCTTGCATGCGTAACACCCGGCCAATATGCCCAGCCGCATCATCATTGAGAGCAATAATGCTTGAGGGTTGAAGAGGAGTCGGATGATAAATTCTAGGGATACGCATGGATAGTTCCTACCTGACGTTGAATAGCCATTAACATGGATGCTTTACACTGAAAAAACAAGGGGCAAGGGCGAGTTTCAATCACGAAAATGGCCCACAAAAAGTACCTCATGAACGGCACTGTTGCTGCACAAATGGGTTGTGATTGCCTTGAACTTTGGCAATTCGCTGATCGCGTTTGCATTCCCACTCATCGGCTGGGTATTGGCGATTCCAAGCTCGCATTAGTTGTGTTTGGGACTTGGATAACTGAAAGCCATAGTTTTGGCTCATGTACAGATAGGTACGAGCAATTGAGCCACGTGCTCTATCGGGTGGCATGACTTTGCGTTGTTTAAAATCGACCTGCATTTCACAACGGCCATAGCTTTCACCCTCTACGCCATTCCACTGACTGAAATTGTAGTTTGAACGGTCACCGTTGACTTCGCCAATCGCCGGCGTCAGGTTGTGGAGGTCAGCTTCCATCGAACGAAAAATAGTATCATTTTTGGTGCAATTTTTACGCCCACCTTGTTGCCAGCACTGACGCTGGTGGCCAAATTGCCAAGCAGGGACGACGTGTTCCCATTCAATACGGCTGGCGCGAGTTTGTTGTTTGCGAACTTGGTAACCACAAGTTTGTAAGTCGGGCGTGCCTTTCTTACCTTGCCATGCAATGTCACAACCGCAGTAAAAGCTCACTGGATGATCATGATAGATTTTCAATGCTTCTTTTTTAGCTTGAGAAAAGGAAGCGGGAGGCGCAGCTAGGGCACAAAACGAGAACAAAGCTAAGCTGCTATTCACAAGCAATAAGCGAAAATAGGACATCATTTAGACTGATATAAGTATGGTTTTTATTAGTCTAACACTCAGATTAAAGAATAATAAATGATGTTTTTGTTGTTAATTGTAGATGGGTGTAACCACACCGCTGTGGATTCAAGTAGCAGCAACCAAAGTTTATTTATGAAAGCTGCACGCCAGTAAAATGGAGCGTTTGTGCACAGTGTTGACAGCGGTAGGTGGCTTGATTGCGCATCACTTTATTGTGACGACGGACAGTGAGCGGATAATGCGCACAAGCGCAGTGATATTCAAAGGTTTTGCCTTGCACAGAAGAGACTTCAAAGCGATGAGTGGTATTGGCTGGTAAATGAAACACTTGATTCATCACACCCTGCCACTCTTTACCGTGTGGACGAACGCGACCATAGCGCTGGTAGGTAATTAGGTGGGCGATTTCATGTGGGATCACTTCATCGAGAAAGGCGCGTTGATTTTCAGCAAACAGCACTGGATTCAGTCTGATTTCCCAACGTTGTAAATAAGCCTTACCTGCCGCCTTTCCCCGTAACTGATAGCTGATACTCGGCATAGGGAAGTCGTGTTGAAAATAGTGACGAGCGGTTGTGATGCACTGTTTTGCTTTTACTTGCGCACGGTAATGTAGCTCAAAATTAGGCACAGATTCATTCCTAGAAAAAAGCCCTTGCGAATGAGCAAGGGCTTACAAATTTAAACTAGGTTGAAAATTACTTCAAGCCAGCAAAGTCACGCAGGATGGCGGCTTTGTCAGTCGCTTCCCAAGGAAACTCTTCACGGCCGAAGTGACCGTAAGCGGCGGTTTTCTTGTAGATCGGTTGCAGTAAATTGAGCATTTCTTGTAAGCCGTATGGGCGTAGGTCGAAGTGCTGGCGTACCGCTTCAATGATGATCTCTTGTGATACTTTTTCAGTACCAAAGGTTTCGACCATGATTGAGGTTGGATCTGCGATACCAATGGCGTATGACAACTGAATTTCACAACGGTCAGCAAGGCCAGCCGCCACGATGTTTTTCGCTACATAACGCGCCGCGTAGGCTGCACTACGGTCTACTTTTGATGGATCTTTACCAGAGAATGCACCACCACCGTGACGCGCTGCGCCGCCGTAGGTATCAACAATGATCTTACGACCAGTTAAACCACAGTCACCCATTGGGCCGCCAATCACAAAACGACCGGTTGGGTTGATGAAGAATTTGGTCTCTTTGCTAAGCCACTCGGCTGGCAACACAGGCTTAATGATCTCTTCCATGACGCCTTCGCGTAGGTCAGCTGTCGAGATAGAGTCGCAATGTTGCGTTGAAAGAACGACTGCATCAATTCCGACAATTTTACCTTGGTCATATTGGAAGGTAACTTGAGATTTTGCATCAGGACGTAGCCAAGAAAGCGTGCCATTTTTACGCACTTCTGCTTGTTTTTGCATCAAGCGGTGAGCGTAGGTGATCGGTGCTGGCATCAGGATTTCAGTTTCGTTGGTCGCGTAACCGAACATAATACCTTGGTCACCGGCGCCTTGTTCTTTAGGATCGGCCTTATCAACACCTTGGTTGATATCAGGTGACTGTTTACCAATGGTATTCAAAACGGCGCAAGAATTGGCATCGAAACCCATCTCTGAGTTGACGTAACCAATTTCACGAACGGTTTGGCGAGTAAGCTCTTCAATGTCCACCCATGCAGAGGTAGTGATTTCACCACCAACCATGACCATGCCGGTTTTCACGTAAGTTTCACAAGCAACGCGCGCTTTGATGTCTTGTTCTAGAATCGCATCCAAAACTGCATCAGAAATTTGGTCTGCAATTTTATCTGGATGGCCTTCTGAAACGGATTCAGAAGTAAACAGGTGCTTAACCATGAGAGCTCCACTTTTAATCGTTGGACTATGGCAAGCTTCGCTCACCATCGTTATTCATTAGTTTATGTAGGTGTTTCTACATCTAGACGTCTATTCTAGTTTTGAATGGTCGAATTACAAGTTATTTTTACGCCTGTCTGTAAACCAAACGTTTGCTTAAATTTAGATGAAAAATTGGAGTTTGGTTTTTTATCCTAAAAATAAGCGCTAAAGAGCACTATTTCTCCAGTAAAACGTTTGCAGTGAGAAAAGTGCTTTGAGAGAATAGCCGCGCTATTTTCAGCCCATTTCCGTTAATTTGAATTCGCTTAATGCACTCAGGAGCAGACATGTCTTCCCGTAACCTTGTTTCTAATAAAGAACTCGCCAATGCCATCCGTGCTCTTAGTATGGACGGTGTTCAACAAGCTAACTCTGGTCACCCTGGTGCACCGATGGGTATGGCGGATATCGCTGAAGTGCTTTGGCGTAGCCACTTAAACCATAACCCACAAAACCCACAATGGGCTGACCGCGACCGTTTTGTGCTGTCAAACGGCCACGGCTCAATGCTGATTTACTCTTTATTGCACCTGAGCGGTTACGCGCTGTCGATTGATG